>NZ_JAJJMO010000002.1 GCF_020905345.1 Flavobacterium pisciphilum | reverse complement strand
ACCAATATGAAGAGCTGCCGAAGCATGAGGTGTAGTCGTACCTAATCCTACATTACCCAATTCGTTAACATTGATACGTCTGTTACCTTCTCCATCTGCAATGATAATATTATTAGAGATTGGACCCAAAAGACTTATGCGTGACCCCAATATAGTATTATTTATACCACTTTTCAAACCTTGGTCATTATTATTATAAGAACCAATTATAGTATTAAAACCATATAAGTTATTATCTCCTACATGAAGTCTCGCACCTGCACCACTACCAATACCAATATTGTAGCTTGATCCTGTCATATAGTTAAGAGCACCACGCCCAACAGCAGTATTATGAGTACCTTCTTTAAGGTCTTGTAATGAATGCATCCCTACACCTACATTATAATACCCTTTAACTAAGCTTTCAAGAACTGAATGCCCAAAGGCACTATTAGCACTACTCTCTGTACTATTTTTTAATGTCCGATAACCTACAGCAGTATTAGATTCTCCACCAATATTACTTTCGAGAGCTTCATTTCCTATAGCGGTATTGGGTCTACCACTTAGATTGTTTTTTAATGCACTTAATCCAAAAGAAGTGCTAAAAACTGTGAGTCTACCTGCCTGTATGTTATTTCTTTTAAAAACTAAATCTTGATTGTCTAGCGTTCCTATAAAATTAGTACCTGCAACTGTATTGCTATTTCCCGTTAAATTCCAAGCTGGTACAATTGAAGCTGTATCTATCACTCGTATCCATCTTGATGACATTGTACTCCAATAGTAATATCCTTGGGTTATATCATTAATAGTTGCTGTATTGTAAACTAACAAAGAATTTGCCGGTGACGGTATTGTACTAGTATCTGTAGTTCCTTTAAGTGCCACTCGCGATAATAAAACGCCTTTATTAGCAAGACTAATATCCAAAGCTGATGAAGCATGAGGGTTAAGAGTACCTATTCCTGTCTGTGCATGTGAGGCATAACCAATAATGGCAAAAAGGAAAAGTAAAATATTTTTTTTCATGAATTAAAATTTTAAAAGTGACTTATGTAAATGATATTTCTATTTGTGCCATAAATAAATCTTTGATAGGTGGCTTAAATCGTTTTCCTATTCATAACTTATTCGTTAGCAGGGATTTCTTCTATTTTATTTGCTTCTTTTAGCAAAAGAGTCTTCGCTCGTTTTCTAATCTCTACTGCCATTGCACTATTGTTAAAATAACATAAAGCCGTATGTACCGTTTGGAGTGATGTTTTTAGCTCTGTGGCAATTTGTTTCTTCAACTCAGAGTGTATTTTTATTTTTCTCATATCTTTACAGTTTTAAATATCAATTGTAATTATTTGATTCAACTATCAATTTTAGTTGTCTAATGCAATATAAGCGATAATCATCGCAAAAAAAATTATTTACGATGAATTTCGCTACTACAAAAGAAAGAATAATATATTTTATTGAGCAACAAGGCGTTACAACAAAAGAATTTTTAGAAAAAACTACTATAAAACGTGGTTTTTTGGATTCTGATAAACTAAAAGCGACTGTTTCTGATGTGTTTTTAGCTAAAATTATCGCAGTTTACTCTGAAATTAACCTCGAATGGCTCATAACAGGGAATGGCTCTATGCTAAAAGAACTACAAAGCCTTGTTACTTCGCCTGTACACAGCATCCAAAAAGCGAATGATGTGCTTGATATTCGAAAAGTTCCTCTGTTTAATCTTGAAAAAACGATAGGTATAGTGCCTATGGTAAATGAGATAAATTTAGATGAAGAAAAAATTATTGATTATATATCAATTCCAAACATACCTTCATCTGATGGTGCAATATATGCCACTGGAGACAGTATGCATCCGGTGTTAAAAGCAGGTGATATTATTACTTATAAAAAAATAGATATAAATCGTCAAAAAATTTTCTTTGGCGATTTATATCTATTAGCTATTAAGATTGATGATAGTACAACTATGAAAACAATAAAATTGGTACAACAATCTGACTTAGGTGATGATTATATTAAGTTAGTAAGCCACAATCAACAGCATCCTGCTAAAGATGTGCATTTAAGTGAAATAACTGCAATGGGGCTTGTACGTGTTTCGATACGCTTACACAACTAAAAGAGTTGTTGCCTTTTTTAATTTTTACTCCCCTTTTCTAATTTAATTTCTAACTGATTAATTCGGTCATTTAGGAGTTTGTTCTCTTTTTCTAATCGCTCGTTTCGGAGATTATCATCCCTTTTTAATTTATTATTTTGTTCTGTTAGCTCTTGTATTGATTTTATCATAGGAGCAATTAAATCGGTATAACGAACAGACAGCATTTTATCTGCATCGCCACCTTCCTGTACAACGCCTGCATCTTTATACGCTACTTCATCTAACGTTTGTTGCAATTCTTGAGCAATGACTCCCCACTCTTTGGTATTTGATTCATTATTTTTACGAATGTACTCTACAGGACGCACCTTATTAATAAAATCCAATCCCAACGGAATTGTTTTAATATCCTTTTTATATCTTCTATCAGAAGTTGTCGAAAACCCTACCTGACCAGATATCTTAGTGATATCTCCATTTCCTAATTGAATCGCATTAGACTCATTAACAGATGCCCTAAAACCAATAGCAGTAGTATTTTTAAGATATCCCAATGACGTTCCTGCATGAGCGCCAATGGCAGTATTATTATATCCTGTAAAATTTTTTGAGAGTGCTTCATATCCAACTCCAACATTAAGCTCCCCTGAGCTATTGCCTTTTAATGCACTACTACCAAGACCAATATTGTATGCTCCGGTCTGATTAAATGCTGATAGACTGTTAACCCCTATAGCGATATTGTCATTTCCTTTTTGATTATTACTCAATGCCCAGCCACCAATTGCAATATTAGAGGCTCCCTCAGTATTTCTTTCTAGCGCATGTGCTCCATTGGCAACATTATATCGTCCAGTAGTATTTCTCGTTAAACTAGAAAAACCAATTGCTGTATTATTATCCCCAGCTGTATTGCTTTTTAAAGCACTTACCCCAACAGCAACATTTTCATTTCCTGTATCGTTTACCGATAAACTATTGTACCCTAAGGCTGTATTATCATTACCATTCATGACAGCTTCAGAGGTTCCGTGGAGACTATTAGAGCCTATTGCTGTATTACGAATACCTTGTGTTCCCGAAGTAGTCCCTTTATAAGAGTTTACCCCAAATGACGTATTGTGCGCATTCAAGTCACTTAATAGTCCTGCATGAACGTTTCTTCTTTTAAATACCACATTTATATTATCAGTAGTACCAATAAAGTCTGTTCCTTCGGCAGTACCTGAGTTTCCTTTTGTATTCCATCCAGATGAATCAGAATCCAATACTCGCATCCATTTTAAATTAGATGTATTCCAGAAATAATACCCAGGGGTTACATCGCTACTAGTTGCCGTATTGTAAATCATTAATGAGTTTGCTGGCGAGGGTATTGTTGTTGCATCTGTAACTCCTGTAAGTGCTACTCGAGGTAAAAGAACTCCCTTGTTAGTGCTTGTAACATCCAGAGCAGCAGATTTATCTGGATCATTGGTTCCTAGTCCTACATTCCCCGTTGCATTAACGTTGATACGTCTGTTACCAGAACCATCGGCTATGATAATATTATTAACTAACGAAGATGGCAAATCTTTTATACGTGAACCCAATATAGTATTGTTTCTACCACTATCAAAGCCTTGAGTATTATGATTGTCATAAGACCCAATTATAGTATTAAATCCATCTTCATTTCCGCTCATTTTAAGTCTATAACCTGCACCACTACCAATAGCAATATTATAATTTCCACTATACGTTTTTGCAAGTGCCGAAGCCCCAACAACAGTATTCCCACTACCTTCTGAAAGAAAATCTGACGAATACATTCCCACACTTACATTATTCTTACCTTGGGCCAACTTATTGAGCGCCCTATAACCAAAGGCAGCGTTACCATTACCATCTAAATTACTGCCCAATGCCTCAAAACCAGTAGCTGTATTAAGAGTACCTCCAGTATTTGCCCCAAGCGCTTTGTTCCCAAAGGCAGTATTATAGCTCCCTGTTCCTCTCAACGAACCTTGTCCGAGAGAAGTATTAAATTTTGATAATCTACCTGCCTGCAAATTGTTTCTTTTAAAAACTAAATCAACATCATCTGTAGTTCCTATGAAATCTGTAGCAGGGTCAGTATAGGCATTCCCATTTAGTCCCCAACCTGTTATAGTCGAAGCAGCATCTAATATTCGAATCCATTTTGAGACTGCTGTATCCCAATAGTAATATCCAGGTGTTAGATCAGCAGTGGTTGCTGTATTGTAAACTAATAACGAATTTGCTGGCGAAGGTATCGTCGTGACATCTGTAGTTCCAGTAAGTGCTACTCGAGATAATAAAACTCCTTTATTGGCTATACGAATATCTAAAGCCGACGAAATATCGGGCGTAGTAGTTCCAATTCCAGTTTGCGCATTGGAAGTATAATTTAATATGATAAAAACGAATAATAAAATATATTTTTTCATGAATTTTAATAGGTTTTAAATCAATTGATACTTAACTAAAAAAACAAAGTCAATTAATACGGTTATTTAAAAAATACAGTACGGGGAAATACTTTATATTTTTTGAGAGTAATTACATCCTACTCATTCTGTGGGCAAAATTAACACTAATACAGCGACAATCAATTGCAATAGCCTACGCACATCTACTCACAATTAGCGAAAAATGCGGTTTTACAGCTTTCTTTTGCACTCGGATATAATTGAGTATGATTTTTCTTTCAAAACTTATATGTGTTCCTAAAACTAAAAATTCTACAATAAAAGAGGATTAATTTATCGTTTTGATTGCTACACTTTTAAATTATCATCCTGTAATACAATGATTACAGTGGAGCAAAATTATCCATAATCTCAAAATGATTTCTGCTTTATTAAAACCTCAACGCTATTCAATAAAAAACTGAAAGCTGGGACCGATTTATCCTTTTCTAATAAAATTCTAATTTTTTTCTAAAACATCTCTAACGGCTTATTCTTTAAAGCAAAACTAATTTTGCCCCATAATTAGGAATTGGTTGTTTGTCGATCAATTCTTGTCATTGCGAAAAAAGCAAAACCATTAAGGCAATTGTTTTATTCTCAAAACATACAATGACAATGATTGTCAAAATTGACAAAAATGTTTTTGTCTTTAACGCATAGAAACATAGCATTATGATTTAAGGTGGTTCTTGAAAATTGTAATTTTTTCACTTAGCCCTATGTGATTTATCTTGAGTGAAACGTCTTGATTAGACTTTGTGAACTATGAATCTATGTGTTAAAAACAATTACATCCAACGGCAGATGCTGATAAAATCATCTACCAGAGAAACAAAAACAATTAAAAAGAAAAGGAGGTTTATTATGATTACAACTTATGAATTTACAACACGTATTGCACTTGCAGCTTTGCTGGGAGCAGCAATAGGTATTGAGCGTCAATGGCGTCAAAAAAATGCTGGACTGCGCACAAATACATTAGTGTCATTAGGATCTACTGCTTTTATACTGCTCTCTGTTTCTTTAGGTAATGGTGCCGACCCTAGCAGAGTTGCTGCTCAAATTGTTTCTGGAATAGGTTTTCTGGGAGCAGGAGTAATTATGAAAGACGGTCTAAGTGTACAGGGACTAAACACTGCTGCCACTATCTGGTGTTCAGCAGCAGTAGGTACGCTTGTAGGTATTGGTTTATTTACAGAAGCTATAATAGTGAGTGTAGCAGTAATGATTACCCATTTATTACTTCGTCCTGTAGGTTTAAAACTAAACCGTTTGCAATCTATAAAATCAATCCACACTCCTACTGACTACTTATTTACAATAAAATGCAAGGCTGAAGTTGAAAACCGTCTTCGAGTAATGCTCATGCAGAATTTAGGCAATGAAGAAACAATATTATTAAAATCACTAACAAGTGATGATGGTGATGATCCCTCAATAGCTATTATAACTGCCGAAATAAAAGCAATTACGGCGCAGGATAGTTTAATGGAACGAATGGCGAGCCAATTGACTATTGCAGAAAAAGTAATGAAAGTGAGCTGGGAAATTATGGGAACCGAAACCGAACTGTAGCTTATGATTAATGATTCTAACCCCCATGTCTTAATCAAGACAAATTAAAACCATAAAAAATGAGTGTAAAAGATAAAATAAAGCATCCTTTTTATTCCATAACCAATAGCAACGGTATGAATGAAGGAACTACGACTAAATTGCGTAATGCTTCTAGAAACGATCATAATTTTATTTACGCAATGTTAGAGAGTTCAGAAATTGGACTTACAAAACTAACTTCTGATGAACGACTCAAGAAATTCGGACTCAATGAAGTTCAACACGACAAAGCTCCTTCATGGTTAAGTCAGCTAATTAAAGCTTTTATAAATCCTTTTATTTTCATCCTGCTTGTTATCGCAATAATCTCATTTGTTGTTGATATCTGGATGGCTGCCCCGGGAGAAGCCGATTATAAGACTGTGATTATGGTTACAGGAATGGTTCTTTTTAGTGCCTTGCTCCGATTCTTTCAAGAATACAGAAGTAACAAAGCAGCAGAGAAATTGAAAAGTATGGTAAAAACGACTGCTACCGTATTAAGAAAATTTATTGGCAAAAGAGAAATAGCAATGACTGATCTGGTACCCGGAGATATTCTCTTTTTATCAGCAGGAGATATGATACCTGCAGATTGCCGTATCATGCAGTGCAAAGATTTATTTGTTAGTGAATCTATGCTTACTGGAGAAGCACTGCCTGTAGAAAAGAATTCTCTTCCAATACGTGATGCCGATACTAAACAGCCTATAGAACTGAATAATCTTTGCTTCATGGGTACAAATGTGGTTAGTGGTACTGCCAAAGCAGTAGTAGTGGTTACGGGAAACCTAACCTATTTTGGAAGCATCAGCAAAACCATATTAGGAAATAGACCTGAGACTGCTTTTGATATAGGCATAAACAAAGTAAGCTACTTGCTTATTCGATTTATGTTGGTAATGGTTCCTATAATCTTTTTGATAAATGGATTTCTAAAAGGAGACTGGATGCAAGCGCTTTTGTTTGCAATAGCTGTTGCCGTAGGATTAACTCCCGAAATGCTTCCTATGATTGTAACTGCCAATCTTGCTAAAGGAGCAATGAATATGAGCAAACATAAAGTAATTGTAAAACGATTAAACGCCATTCAGAATATTGGCGCTATGGATATTCTTTGTACAGATAAAACAGGCACGCTAACCTTAGATAAAATAGTTTTAGAGAAACATTTGAATGTTCTTGGCGACGAAGATGATGAGGTTCTTAAATGGGCTTACCTCAATAGTTTTCATCAAACTGGGCTAAAAAACATACTCGACAAAGCGGTTCTGGAACATGTTGAGCTTCATGATTATTTAAAGGTTGAAGAATACTTTATGAAAGTAGACGAGATTCCTTTTGATTTTGAGCGCAGACGTATGTCGGTTATACTTAAAATGCGAAACGGAAACCACTTGCTAATTTGCAAGGGCGCTGTTGAAGAAATTCTGGATTTGTGTTCTCATAGCTTCGACCCTGGGGAAGACAAAGAATTGCATCTTGAGAATGACAAAATAATACCGATGGATGAGAAAATGCGCAACAAAATTTTGCAGACCTCAAAAAAAATGAATGAAGAAGGATTGAGGGTCTTATTAGTAGCCATTCGGGAATTTGATGGAAAACACCCGTTAACCTATTCTATTGATGATGAAAAACAACTTACACTAACGGGTTTTATTGGTTTTCTTGATCCTGCAAAACCATCAACACAACCAAGTATAGCAGCGCTTCAGGAATTAGGAGTAACCTTAAAAGTACTTACTGGTGATAATGAGATTGTTACTAAAAAAATATGCCATGATGTTGGCATTCCTGTAAAGAACATCGTATTAGGAACTGAACTAGAGTCTATGACTGATGAGGAACTGGCTCTTAAAATCGATGATGTTTCCATTTTTGCAAAACTGAGTCCATTACAAAAAGTAAGAGTCGTAAAAGCACTAAGGGTCAAAGGTCATACCGTAGGCTTTATGGGTGATGGTATTAATGATGCGGCGGCTCTTAAAGAAGCAGATGTAGGTATTAGTGTAGATACAGCCGTAGACATTGCCAAAGAAAGTGCTGATATCATTCTGCTAGAAAAAGATTTAATGGTGCTTCGTAAGGGTGTTATCTATGGACGAAGAACTTTTGGTAACATCATTAAATATATAAAAATGACAGCCAGCAGCAACTTCGGGAATATGTTTAGCATGCTTGGAGCAAGCGCTTTCCTGCCCTTTTTGCCAATGCTTCCTGTTCAGTTATTAACTCAAAACTTATTATACGATATCTCTCAAACCACAATCCCTTGGGATAAAATGGATGAAGACTTCTTAAAAGAACCAAAAAAATGGGATGCATCTAGCATACAGCGATTTATGCTTTTTATAGGTCCTATCAGTTCCATTTTTGACTTTGCAACATTTGCTTTGCTGTTTTACTATTTCAAAGCAAATAGCCCTGAGCTGCAATCGTTCTTTCAAACCGGTTGGTTTATAGAAGGTTTACTATCTCAAACATTAATTATACACATGATACGTACCAAAAAAATTCCATTCGTACAAAGTTGGGCTACAGCTCCTGTATTGGCATTAACAACAATAATAATGCTTGTAGGTATCGCAATTCCGTTTTCGCCATTGGCGCCAATGCTAAAGATGCAACCGCTTCCTATGAGTTATTTCCCTTGGTTATTTGGAATACTCACTTGTTATTGCTTGCTCACCCAATACGTTAAAACGTGGTTTATTAAAAGATTTAATCAATGGTTATAATATTAAAATAAGATGATACTAAATAATAAAAATAATTCCCGATTTCAAATGTCAAAAATCTTCAATCAAAAAAATCAATACCGAAACCTTGTGGTGACTCTAATTGCTACAACTGCTTTTACAGCTTGTGGCGGTAAAACTGAAACAAATGAAAAGCAAAACTATTCATTGCAAAATGATACGATTGTTGTTGCCCCAACCTCAACAATTGCTTCAAAATTAAAAATCGGAATGGCTACTAATGAGCCCTATCAATCTGAACTAATAACGGCTGGTACCGTGAAAGCTATTCCTAATTTTTATGCCGAGATAGCTCCGCCGTTTGCAGGTAGGGTTACTAAAGTATATTTAAAACTAGGAATGAAAACGCAGGCTGGCACACCCCTTTTTGAGATGGTCTCCCCCGATTTTATCGATGCTCAAAAAAGCTTCTTTCAAGCAAAATCAGCCTATCAAGTAGCTAAACTATCATTAAAACGTCAGCAGGACTTGAAACACAACGGCGTGGGTTCTCAAAAAGACCTAGAGGAAGCAGAAAGCAACTTTGAAGTCAACGAGAAGGAATACCAAAATGCAGTTGCAAGCTTAAA
Source organism: Flavobacterium pisciphilum (assembly GCF_020905345.1). Lineage (NCBI taxonomy): Bacteria > Pseudomonadati > Bacteroidota > Flavobacteriia > Flavobacteriales > Flavobacteriaceae > Flavobacterium > Flavobacterium pisciphilum. The sequence continues at coordinate 754 of NZ_JAJJMO010000002.1, read as the reverse complement.
AATATTTGGAGTAAATGTACATACGCTTGTCTTTGGTCAGCCGCTTGTAATCACCTCGCCTATTGCAGGAGAAGTAATTAAAAATGATGTTGTAATGGGACAGTATATCAAAGAAGATGATTCGCCTAAAGCCATAATTACAGATTTAAAAAAGGTTTGGATTGCAGGTCAGGTTAAAGAAAAAGATATCCGCTTTATACATCAATTAGATGGTGCCGAAATTCAGCTCGCCTCCTATCCGGACAAAAAAATTATTGGAAAAATTTACCATGTAGATGAAATTGTAGATGAAGCCACTCGAAGTGTACAAGTACTAATCGAATGTGCCAATGAAGATCATACCCTTAAACCAGGAATGTATGTAACAGTGAAGTTTATAGATTCCCCTGAAAATACTTTGTTTGTTCCCGCTAAAGCTGTTTTACAATATAACGACAAAAGTTTTGTGCTTGTGCAATTGGAAAAAGGAAAGTATATCCGCCGCTACGTAGAAACTGGAATCACTAACAAAGGAAAAATTGCCATTCTTGCTGGTCTAAAACCAAATGAAGCTATCGTAAGCGAAGGTGCTTTTTATCTTCTGGAAGCGAAATAGTGTGCGGTGCGCAGTTGTAATGCTGAAAATTGAACAGTGGAATATTAACCGCAAAGCATGCTAAGATTTACGCAAGGGACGCAAGGTTCTTTTTAATTTAAAACATGAAACTTTTTTGCACACAGATTTATTACTCGCAATCTTGTCACCCTGACGAAG